>BDSU01000044.1 GCA_002897675.1 bacterium BMS3Abin02
CGCCCTACCTGGCCGGCGGAAGCCCTAAGGGCCCTGTCCCGGAGCCCTCTCGGGCACCCGCAGCAGGGTTTTCGTGTGCTTGACCAGCCCATTTTCGTTAGCTGGTACGCAGTGGAGCTGCCGGGATTCGAACCCGGGTCCTCACGGGTCTCAGCCCGCCCTCACCATCATCCTCACTCACGGTGGAGGTAACCGTTGGCCTTGCGGCCCACCGGTCTTTGCCGGCTGTCAGTTCGTCTCTTCCGAACCGTCTGGCGGTCTTTCCCTGCCGTCAACCACGCTTCTGTTGCCAGGCTGCGCGGTCTGGCCCCGTCTCCCCTTGCGGGGTGCGGTTTTCCCTTTACTGCTTACGCAGCGAGGGCGAAGGCTGGTTTGTCAGCTTTCTTGGTGCCCCGTTTAGCGAGTCTGAGCAACTCGGATGGTGGACATGGTGTCGACTCCGCAAGTCGATTCCATTCAGCCCCTCGGTTGTTCACCCACGATAACGCATACCGGAGGATTCAGGTTCCCCTTTCTCGGTGATACCCGGTACCGTGTCATCGACATGCCCGAGCTCGACAACCCGTTCGGCAACTCGATCCAGCAGTCCCGCGGGCCGTGGAGATGGATCAGCATCGTCGCCCTGGCGATTGCCGTTGCGGCTCTTGCGGCCAATTTCACTCTCTACCAGAGCCTGCAAAAGGCAAACGACGATGCCGCGACACTCGAGAGCCGGATTGGCGGCCTCCAGTCGCGAATGGCCGCCATGCAGAGTTCGCTCACAAACACCGAGAATCGTCTCCAGGCAGTCGAGTCCTCGCCTGCACCCACCCTGGACGTTTCGCCGGTCACTGCCCAGGACTTGCCGCCATTTCCCGGCGGAGGGCAGGACCCGGCGCAGGGGCTCACACTCGGCGCTGTCTCCGGCGTCTGGTACTCCGACGGTGCCGCCCACACGATCGACCCGGCGGACGGAACGCCTCGAGCCTGGCTGATCTGGGCCCACTGGTGCCCCTACTGCCAGAAGGAACTTCCGATCGTGAAGGCATGGTACGAAGCCAACGCTGCCGAGAACCCGCACATGCAGATCGTCAGTATCACGACCGCCATGGACGACACGGCCGCCAACCCGTTGCTGCCGTACCTGCAAGAACAGCAGTTCCCCTTTCCCGTGATCATCGACGATTCGGGAGCGTTGGGCCGCCAGTTCGGCGTGTCGGCATTCCCCTTCTGGGTGTTTACCGCGCCCGACGGCACCGTGCTGGGCCGCACCGCAGGTCTCCTCCCCGAAGACCAGATGCTCGCCATCTTCGAACAACTCGAAACGATCGGCGCCGAGTCTTAGGGCCGCCACGGCACACTCGATCCTCCAAGTGCTCCACAGCCAACGACCTCGGCTCGTCCTTCACCGAGGTCACTTCCCCCTCTACAAGGAAGACAACGGAACCGTCGCCCCGCGACGACGTTCGTCACGTCCCACGAGCGGAAAGCAGAAGGTCAGGTCCGTCCTCGGTGGTGGGCTGCCCGGTCCATCTCCCGACGCTGCTCCTTGTCTCTGATTGCCCTTCGCTTGTCATAGTGGGCCCGTCCCCGACCCAGGCCGAGTTCGAGCTTGGCGATGCCATCCTTGAAGTAGACGCGCAGCGCCACGAGCGTCAAACCCCGCTCGGCCACCTTGGCGCCGATCCGGCTGATCTCTCTTCGGTGCAGGAGCAGTTTGCGATCACGATCAGGGTCATGCCCGCCGCCTCGGGCGAACGAGTACGGGGAGATGTGACAGCCAACGAGCCAGGCCTCCCCGCCCCTGAACTGAACATACGAGTCCTTGAGGTTCACGAGGCCCGCACGCAGGCTCTTGACCTCTGAGCCCTTCAGGACGAGACCCGCCTCGATCGTCTCGGTGATCTCGTACTCGTGCCTCGCCTTGCGGTTGGTGGCGACGACCTTCACGGCAGGTATTTCATCGGGTCGACGGGAGTGCCGTCCTCTCTCGTCTCGAAATGCAGGTGAGGGCCGGTGCAGTACCCGGTGCAACCGACGTAGCCGATCACCTCTCCCAGCTTCACGTCCTGCCCCTCCTTGACGATGATCTTGGATTGGTGCGCGTACAGCGTCGACAGGCCCCCACCATGATCGACGACCGTCGCTTTGCCGTAGCCGCCGTACGTCTGAGCGAGGATCACCGTCCCGTAGCCGGCCGACCTGATCGGCGTCCCGTAGGCGGAAGAGATATCGATACCCGTGTGCAGTTTCTTGGTTCCGAAGATCGGGTGGATTCGCCAGCCGAACGGAGAAGTCACTCGCCCGTCCACGGGCCATCCGAGCGTCGACGGACGTTCACCCGACGCCCTCTGGCGAGCGGCAATCTCGGCTTCCATCTTCTTCGACTCGCGCTCGAGCGCGGTCAGCTCGCCCTCGATGGACCCGATGTCGTGGGTGACCTGATCGAGCAGCTTCTGCTGGCGGTCCATCTCGGCCTCCGCCTCAGACTTACGGATGTCGACCTCCACACGGTCGGCCTCCAACTCTGCTTGGCGCCGATCCAGCTCGGCAAGCGTCGCCTGCACGGCGGCCTTGCGATCCTCCACGCCCGCCTTCTGACGTGCCTCGAGGCTCTGCAAACCCTGGAGGTCGTTCATCAGCACTTCGCTCGATGACACCACGTCTTGGGCGTAGCTGACGCCCAGCGCGGCGGTGGTCATGTCACCGGCGCCGAAGACGACCACACCGAGATCGGGAACGCCACCCATGTACATCTCGACTGCCCGGTCACGAATCAGGTCGTGTGTGTCGCGAATGCTCAGCCGCGTATCGGTGAGCTGCAGCTCCAGGTCGGCGAGTTCGGCCTGCACCTTCGCCAGGTGTGCTTGCTCGCCGGCGATCGTCGCCTCCACATCCCGCACCCTGGCTTCTGCGAGGTCCAGTTCGATCCGGACTGCGGCCAGGCTGTCCTCGGCCGACGCCAACTCATTCTGAATGGCGGTGCGCTCGCCTTTCTGCGCCGAGATCCTCTTGTTGAGGTCGGCGATCTGTTTTTCGATCTCGCCCAGTCTCTGTTCCGGATCGTTGGTGGCGCCGGCGGGGATCGACAGGGCCACCAACATCGTCACCACGATCATGACGATCAGTTTGCGCACGTCACACCTTCAGGAAACGGCGCACGCCGGTCGCGCTGCCCAGGACGCCCGCGATCGCGCCAAACGCCAGAATCGCAATGCTCCACTTGATGAGGAAATCGTTGCCGACCGATAGCCGGATCAGGAAAGTGCTGGGGATGCGACTGGCGACGAAGCTCTGCGCCATCCATATCGCACCCACGGCGAGTGCTGCGCCGATCAGACCCTGGATCATGCCTTCGAGAAGGAACGGGATACGAATGAACCAACTCGAAGCACCGACGAGTCGCATGACCGCCACCTCGTCGCGTCGAGCATAGACCGCCATCCGGATGGTATTCGCGATCATCACGATCGACGCGACACCGAGTAGAAGGGCCAGGCCGATCCCCAGCCAGTTGAGTGCCTTGGTGACCGAAGAAAGTTGGTCGAACCGATCCCCGGCAGTCACGACTTTGCGGACCGCAGGGTTGTCGATCAGCCGGAACGTGATGTCCTTGTATGTGTCGATGTTCACGAGCTTGATCCGGATCGATGGCGGCAGGATCGAAGGGTCGACATTCTCGAGAAGGGCAGGCTGCTCGGCGAACATCTCTTTGAATTCCGCATAGGCACACTGCTTGTCGCAGAAGGACGTCTCCTTCACCTCGTCCCAACCTTGGATCTCCGACTGCAGGGCCAGCTGGGACTGGACGGGCACGTCGTCCTTGAGGAACACGATCACGTGGACGCCCTGCTGCCATCGAGCCGTGTTCACCTTGACGAGTTCGCTGAGTACGAGGGCTCCGAACACCAGCGTGAGGCTGATGAACACCGCGACAACGGAGGCAGTCATGACGAGCAGATTGCGTCGCAGACTGGAAAACGCTTCGCGAATGAGGAACAGGAACCGTCGCATCAGGAATCACCGACTCTGTTGATACTCTCGTAGGTGCCACGGGTCTCGTCACGGATGATCTTGCCGCGTTCCAACTGGACGACTCTGCGACGCATCGCGTCAACGATCGCATGATCATGCGTCGCCATGACCACCGTCGTTCCCGTACGGTTCACACGGTCCAACACCCGCATGATGCCCACCGACGTTGCCGGATCGAGGTTGCCGGTCGGCTCGTCTGCAAGCAGGATCGGTGGTCGGTTCACGAACGCCCGGGCAACCGAGACGCGCTGCTGCTCGCCACCGGAGAGCTGACGCGGGTAGCGGTCACCTTTGGTCTGGAGTCCCACCAGCTCGAGCACCTGCTGCACCTGGCGGTCGATGACCGAGCGGGGCCGACCGAGCACCTCGAGCGCGAACCCCACGTTCTCGGCGACGGTTCGGCTCGGCAGCAGTTTGTAGTCCTGGAACACCGTCCCCACCGAACGGCGCAGATGGGGGACCTTCCACGTGGGCATCTTGGTGATGTCCTTGCCCGCCACCCATATCTTGCCCCGCGTCACCCGCAGCTCACGCAGCACCAGGCTGATGAGCGTCGTTTTGCCGGAACCCGACGGGCCGACAACGAAGAGGAACTCGCCCTTCTTGATGTCGAGGTCGATGTCGCGTAGCGCGACGGTGCCTCCCTCGAACACCTTCGTCACACCTTCGAGAAGAATCATGGACCACTCACTTCGGCGGCGGCCCCAACATCGGAACTGCCGGACGTATGTTCCGCCCCGAACTCCGCACCGGGCCCCGAAAAGGATAACAAGCATCGTGAACGACACCACATCATTGGGCTTCTTGCTCCTGCTTCTCACGCCGCCAGTGGAGGTAGGCGTCCACGAACTGGTCGAGGTCGCCGTCGAGGACCCCCTGCACGTTACCGACCTCGGTGCCGGTACGAAGGTCCTTCACCATCTGGTACGGCTGCAGGACGTAGGAGCGCAGCTGGCGACCCCATGCCGCAGCCTCCTGGTCGCCACGGATCTCGTCGAGTTCCTTGGCTCGCTCCTGCCTGGCGAGCTCCGCGAGTCGGGCCTTCAGGATGGCCATGGCGCGAGCTCGGTTCTGAAGCTGGGAACGCTCGTTCTGGCACGTCACGACGGTACCGGTGGGAAGGTGTGTGATCCGCACGGCCGAATCGGTGACGTTGACGTGCTGCCCTCCGGCTCCTTGAGAACGGTACGTCTCGATTCTCAGATCGTCCTGGTTGATCTCGATCTCTTCTTCCTCCACTTCCGGGATGACATCGACTCCCGCGAACGACGTGTGGCGTCGCCGGGCTGCGTCGAATGGGCTGATCCTGACAAGGCGATGCACACCGCGCTCCCCCTCGAGGATCGCGTAGGCGTGCTCACCGTCCACGGTCAGCGTCGCCGACTTGATGCCCGCCTCGTCCCCAGGGGTGATCTCGTCGATCTCCACGTTCAGACCTTTGTGCTCGAGATACCGCAGATACATCCGCAGCAACATCTCCGCCCAGTCCTGGGCGTCGACACCGCCCGCGCCGGCATGCACGCTGAAGATCGCGCGTGCTTCGTCGTGCACGCCGAAATACAGCGACTCGGTCTCGAGCTTCTGAAGATCCTGTTCGGCGGCCACCAGACCATCGACGGCCTCACGCGCTGCCGCCGCGTCGTCCTCCTCGCCTGCCAGCTCCAGCATCACCTCTGCGTCGTCGAGGGCGCCTTCCAGGCGGTCGACGTGTGCAATGAGGCCTTCGTAACGAGCCAGGGTCCTGTTGATCTCCGCGGCCCGGGTTGCATCGGACCACAGGTCCGGAGAGGCCGCCATTTCTCTCAGCTTCGGAAGCTGCGCTGCCTTGGCATCGAGGTCAAAGGAACCTCCGGGCATCGGAGAGACGGGCGCGCAGTTCACTCAGAAGTGATCGGGGGTCGATATCCATTAGGGCGAGAATGGTAGCGGGTGGTTGCCGGTTGTCAGTCGGCAAAGCGTTCCCGACAAGAGCGCACCCCGTCAACCACTGATGACCGACAACCGAGAAACGAGTCAGACCCTCTTGCCGTGGCAGTGCTTGTACTTCTTGCCGGACCCGCAGGGACACGGCTCGTTGCGACCGACCTTGGTCGATATCGCCTGACGGGTGGAGCGACCGCCGGCGGCGGCGGCCTCCTGCTGATGGACGCGCTGTTCCTGCCTGGCCTTCTCGGCCTCCTGTGCCACCTGCACGTGAAAGAGGTAGCGGGCCGTGTCACGCTTCACGGAATCCACCATCTCGGCGAACATGTCGTAGCCCTCGCGCTGGTACTCGACGAGCGGGTCCCTCTGTCCCATCGCTCGCAGCCCGATCCCGGCCCGCAGGTAGTCCATCTCGGCGAGATGCTCACGCCACTTCGTGTCGATCACGGCCAGGACCACCGTCTTCTCGATCTTGCGGAGGGTCTCGCTGCCCAGCTCCTTCTCCCGCTCGTCGTAGAGTGCCTGCGCCTCTTCCACGGCAGCGTCGACAACGTCGGCGACGTCGATTCCGTGACCATCTTCGAGGGAGTCGGGTCCGAGCCCGGTCGTGTAGAAGACGCCGAGTTGCTGGCGGAGCTCCTCCCAGTCCCAATCACGAGGAGAGGCCTCACCGAGAACGCTTTCGACGGTCGACTCGATGATCTCTTCGATCCAGTCACGAACCAGCGTTTCGCTCGACTCCTGACGAAGCAGATTGTTGCGCCATTCGTAGATCACCTCGCGCTGGCGATTCATCACCTCGTCGTACTTGAGCACGTTCTTGCGGATCTCGAAGTTCTGCGCTTCGACCTGCCCCTGGGCCTTCTCGATGGCCTTGGAGACCATCTTCGCCTCGATGGGCACGTCGTCCGGGATCCGGAGACGGTCCATGATGGCTTCGACCCGATCGGAGGCGAACCGGCGCATGAGGTCGTCACCCAGCGACAGGAAGAAACGCGACTCCCCGGGGTCGCCCTGACGTCCGGACCTGCCTCTCAGCTGGTTGTCGATCCTGCGCGACTCGTGGCGTTCGGTGCCGACCACGTACAGCCCGCCGACTTCGAGGATCTCCTGCCGTTCGACCTCGGTACGCTTTCGGAAGTCTGCTTCCATCGCCTCGAGTGCAGCCTCGTACTCGTCCGATCCCGGTTCGTAGCCGGCATTCGCGACCGCCGCCTTGGCGAGACCCTCCGGGTTTCCTCCGAGCATGATGTCGACGCCACGACCTGCCATGTTCGTGGCGACGGTGATCGCGCCTTTGCGGCCGGCCTGGGCGATGATCGCCGCCTCACGGGCGTGCTGTTTGGCGTTGAGAACCTCGTGGGGGATCCCTCGTTTCTTCAGAGCGGCCGACAGACGCTCCGATTTCTCGATCGAGACCGTGCCCAGCAGCACCGGCTGGCCTTTCTCATACCGCTCGACGATGTCGGCGACGACGGCGTTGAACTTCGCCTCTTCGGACTTGTAGACGAGGTCCGGCTGGTCGATGCGGATCACCGGCTGGTTGGTCGGGATCTCGGCGACTTCCAGGTTGTAGATCTGTGCGAACTCGGCAGCCTCCGTCTTGGCGGTACCTGTCATTCCTGCGAGCTTCTCGTACATCCGGAAGTAGTTCTGCAGGGTGATCGTTGCGAGCGTCTGGTTCTCCTCTTTGATCCGGACGCCCTCCTTGGCCTCGATTGCCTGATGGAGGCCTTCGGAATAGCGCCGGCCTTCGAGCATTCGGCCGGTGAATTCGTCGACGATCTTCACTTCGCCGTGGTCGACGAGGTAGGCGACGTCGCGCAGATAGAGTTCCTTGGCTCTCAAAGCGGCGTCGAGGTGATGGACGAAGTCCACGCTCGTGTAATCGAACATGTTCTCGATACCGAGGATCTGCTCCACACGGGCGACGCCTTCCTCGGTGGTGAGCACCTGACGCTTCCCCTCGTCGACGGTGTAGTGGACGTCCTTGGTCAGGCGGCGCACGATCTTGGCGAACTCTCGGTACCACTTGGCCGTATCGGCGACCACACCGCTGATGATCAGCGGCGTCCTGGCCTCGTCGACGAGGATCGAGTCGACCTCGTCGACGATCGCATAGTGATGCCCCCGCTGTACGAGGTCCTCGATCCTCATGGCCATGTTGTCACGCAGGTAGTCGAAGCCGAATTCGTTGTTGGTCGCGTAGGTGATGTCGGCCGCATAGGCGGGGCGGCGCTCTTCGGGCGTCATCGCTCCCTGGATCAACCCGACCTTCAACCCCAGGAATCGGTAGATCCCACCCATCCACGCCGCGTCGCGTGACGCGAGGTAGTCGTTGACGGTGACCATGTGCACGCCTTCGCCACCGAGTGCATTGAGGTAGGCGGGCATGGTCGAGACGAGGGTCTTGCCTTCGCCGGTCTTCATCTCGGCGATCATCCCTGCATGCAGTGCTGCTGCGCCGATCACCTGGACGTCGAAGTGGCGCTGACCGAGGACCCGCTTCGCCGCCTCTCGAACCACGGCGAACGCCTCTATCTCGAGGTCATCGAGCGTTTCGCCGTCGGTCAAACGCCGGCGGAACTCGACGGTCTTGGCTCGCAAGGCCGCATCGTCGAGAGCCTCCATCTCAGGTTCGAGCACGTTGACCGCCTCGGCGATCTCCCCGAGATCTCTGAGAATACGCGACTCTCCGGCATGCAGGACTTTGTTGATCAGCGACATTGCCGACTCATCTTATCGGCGCGACAGCCTATCTCTGCGAGCTTCCCCCGCGAGGCTCGCTCTGCTCGCCGTACGCCGTCCTCGGTACCGGAACCGAATTCGCGACCAGACCGCCGGGCGACCGTGACGGCTCGTGCCGACGGCTGATGACTGACGACTCTCTACACCATCTGCACGATGACACCGACCCGCTCGAGCAGCGCGGCCGCTTCGACGCCGACCGTCTCCGGAAGCAACTGGTCGGCAACCGTCCGCTCCCCGATTGTCGCCTCGACAGGTTCCTCCAGAAGCGCTTCTCCGGAGGGACGAAGCAGCACGACGTCGGGTGCACCGCCGCCTTCGTTGGCGCGAGTGACCATCACGACATCTCCATCGGAGAGTTCGAGTAGTGATCCGGGCGGATAGACGCCAACCATCTCGATGAACGCCCTGGTGAAATCCGGGTCGTAGATCGAGCCCGCGCCGGCCAGCAGGACGTGCAAGGCGCGGTTGGGCGTCTCTGCCCTGCGGTAGGAGCGCCGAGTCGTGATCGCGTCGTAGGTGTCGGCAGTGGCGACAAGCCTGCTGTAGAAGTGCAGATCCCGTAACGATCTTCCGGCCGGCGGGTAACCCAGGCCGTCATACCGGGCGTGGTGTTCGAACGCCACTGTCGCGGCGATCTCTTGATCCGGTGCCGCCGCGGCGAGGATCGCCGCAGCCCCCTCCTGCGGATGCAGTTTGATCTGACGCCATTGTTCGGCGTCGAGCCGGCCCGGATACTGCAGGATCGACGGCGCGACCCGCACCTTGCCGATGTCGTGGAGCAACGCTCCCATCGCGAGGGCCGACATCTGGTCCTTCGGCAGACCGATCGATCGACCCATCGCGATCGAGAGAATGCAGACGTTCACCGAATGGAAGAACGTGTACTCGTCGTGACTCTTCATCGTCGAGAGGAGCAGCGATGCGGCGGGCTGAGAAATGGTCTGTTCGACCAGATGCTCGACCGCCCACGCCACTCCCGACAGGTCGAACTGTTCGTCGCGCTCGATTGCCGCCGCCATCCCGCGTAGCACGTCGAGTGAACGCGAATACGACCTGCGCACACCGCCGGTGCCGTCGGTTTCCAGATCGTCTCTGGTGAACGGCGACTCGTTGAGCCGGATCGTCGCTTCGGCAGGAACGTCACCGCTCAACCCGGCGATGAAGGCTCCGAGGTCTGCGACATCTGCTCCTGCGACCGGAGCGTTGAACGTGATCGATTCGATACCCCGGGACTGGAGCGTTCGCAAGAGACTGCTGAGCTCCAGCGAGGCATGAGGCAGGATCGACCGTCCAAGGTGGATGGAGTCGCCGAACAGGGTGACGACCGCCTCGCCGTCTTCCCTGCGGGCCAGCGTTTCCGCGGCCGTCGTGGCCGCCTCGAGTGCCTCGCCGGTCGATGGGTGACCGGTCGGGTACAGACTCATCTGACGTGCCAGTGCCTGGATGCTACGAAGAGCCGTGCGGGCAGCCTGTTCTCTGATCATGCGCGAGCTCCGAGTGCTTCCCTCGCTGCGGCCCGCAGCGCCCGTCCTCGACCGGTGAGGACGAATCGGCGCCCCGCGACGGCCCTGAGCGCATCCTCGCACCGGGGACTCTCACACTCCCCGAGGTGCCGAATGACTTCCGCCTTTTCCGCCGCCGTGAGACGGCCGTTCAGCGCTTCGATCAGATAGCCTTCGGCCTTCGCTCCCGATCGGGCTGCGAGCAGACCGACCGCGGCGCGCCGAACCACCTCGTGGTCGTCGCCAAGTGCGCC
Source organism: bacterium BMS3Abin02 (assembly GCA_002897675.1). Classification (NCBI taxonomy): domain Bacteria; species bacterium BMS3Abin02. Next base: position 10,445 of record BDSU01000044.1, read on the forward strand.
CCCTACGTGCTCGATCGCGGCGGCATCGATCGTGTTGAGGGCTCTCAGAGCCTCGACACGCACTCGATGGTCTCCATGAGCGAGCAGTTTGACCAGTTCGGGCACCGCCGCCGGGTTGCCGGAGGCTCGGAGAACGGTCGCCAGGTTCCTGACCACGTACCATCGATCGTCGTCGAGAGCGACCAGGACCGGCCCAAGATCGCGTTCGGCCGCCGTGCCGAGGATATCGATCAGCACCTTCCTGCGGGAACGGTCCTCCTCTTCTGCGAGAAGACCGAGCACGATGCCCATCTTCATCGCTCCGAGCTTCTCAACCAGGCGTCGCGCTGCTTCTGAGCCGGTGTCGGCCACTTCATTGACGAGCAAGTCGATCATATCCCGGGTACACGCAAGCTCGAGAGCCTCCTGGACCTCGCGGCGGCGCTCCGGCGAATACGTCGGTGCGTCCGTCACACTGCGAACCCACAATTCTGCGTGCCGGAAGTGCTGCCGCCGGACATTCGCGATGATCTTGCCGGTGAGCAGACGCATCAACCGCCGAAAGCGATCGTCGCGATCCTCGACGGCGAGGAGGCCACGGAACGTGTCGAGGGTGTGGTAGAAGTGGCGCCGAGGGTCGGGGAACTGCGGTCGCAGCTCCCCGATGGCGGACAGATCGGAGAGGCTCCTCGCCGCGGCGCCGCGCAGGCGCTCTTGAACACGCGCGGTGACGATCTGCACGGCGTCCGGCGTTCCGTCTCCCGTATCGAGCAATCCGAGGAGTTCGACTGGCCGGCGATCCGCTTCGTCGGTTTGGATCCGTGCATAGTCGAGGAGGAGGGCGAAACCGGCCGAATCGAGTCTGGGAGCGATGCGTGCCAGCTCATGGCCGGCAAACTGGTCGAGGAAGAGGCGGTCGACAGGGTCGTCGAAGGCGCCCAGGAATGGTTCCAGGACCGCCACCATGAACTGCTCACCCATGGAGAAGAACGCCTCGACGAACGCGAGGACGACCTGCTCGAGGGCTGCGACGTCGGACTCGTCGATCAACCGGTAGGTCTCGCGGAAACGAGTGTGGAACAACGCTGCAAGCAGCGCGGGATCTCCTTCGACCTGCTCGATGAGCACGGCGGCAAACTCGACAGGATCCATCGCGCCGGCCATCGCATCCCGCACGACATCATCGCGTTCGAACGTAGGCCCCTCCGCCCCAACGGAGAGCGGGATCCTCGTGACGACGGAAAGGCCGCTGACGCCTTCTCGCATGAGGAGCGCGGGAACCCCCCCACCTTGTTCGACCGCCTGTTCCTCCAGCGCGAGCACACGCAAGAACAGGGCCAGGTCGCGATCCGACGGAGGATCGGTCAATCCAAGCGACGCGATGTTGTGCACATAGCACCGTTGCGCGAGCCGTTCTGCCGCCTCGCGGGTGACTTGCACCTCTTGGTCGTCGCAAAGGAAGAACCCGGGCCCGACATCGAGCCAGACGTTCCTGATCGCTGCAGTCGCACGAAGCGACTCTCCGATCCGGTGAAACGAGGGTTGTGTCTCCGGATCCGGATACAGGTTGTACACGGTCCAGGCGCCCGCCAATGCCTCGACCACTCCGGCGGCACCCGTCTCGTCATCCACATCTACCCGCCGATCTGAATCAATTCCTCGCGTACAGCGTAGAGGACGGCTTCGTTTCTCGAATGCAATCCGAGTTTGTCGAGGATATTGCGAACGTGGTTCTTGACCGTGTTCTCGGAGATGTACAGCTTCTCACCGATCTGGCGACTGGTCATACCTGAGGAAATGAGGCCGAGCACTTCGAGCTCACGGCCCGTGAGTTCCGGCTTGCGCCTGGAGATGACCTCCCGATGTTTGAGCAGACCGGCGACCGTATCGAACAGTTTCGCTCCCATGCGCGGGGAAACAACGGCTCCACCTTCCCACACGGCGCGCATCGACTCGACGAGCTCCGGGAACGGGGTGTCCTTGACGACGTATCCCCTGGCGCCGGACTTGATGGCCGACAGCAGGTCCTCCTCCGATTCGCTGGACGTGAGCAGGACGACATTCGCGCCGCCCGAAGCCTCTCGAATCGAACCGACGACCTCCAGGCCCGACATGCCCGGCATCAACACATCGAGCACAACCATGTCCGGCCGAAGTGAGCGGGCCATCGTCAACGCCGTCATCGCATCCTCGGCCTGGCCGACGACATCGAACCCCGCGTTCACGAGCGCGGCAGAGAGCCCGGTAACGAACAGCGGAGAGTCGTCGACGACCAGTACGGTGATCATGCGGGCTCGATCAGTCCATACGATCCGTCGCGCCGCCGGTAGAGGACGCTCGACATGTCACTTTCTGCATTGTGGAAGAAGAAGAACCCGTGGCCAAGCATGTCCATCTGCAAGGCGGCTTCTTCTGGAGTCATCGGCTTCATCACAAACTGCTTCACCCTGACGATCTGTGGATCACTTGTCTCTTCTTCGTCGTCTACGGATGCCGCATTGAGGCGTTTGTCTCCCCCCTTGCGAGAACGATCGATGAGACGTTCCTTCAACCGTCGCAGCTGAATCCCGAACTTCTCGGTCGCAACGTCCAGTGCCGCCTCTGCAGTCGGGCCTGCCGCCTCGACCCGCACGGTCGATCCGGCTGCGCGCGAGGTGATCTCCGCCCTGAACGGGTCTGCCACTCGCCGATTCATCTCCTTGGCGATCTCGAGATCTGCCGACGCCAGCCCGTTGAAGAACCTGGCCGCCTTCGAGACCTTGGTGCGGGCTATCTCTGCAAAACGCTCGTCGAACTGGAAATTCTTACCGCGTAGTTTGACGTCCAAGACCAGCCTCCTGTCGATGGTTGGGGTCTCTGCGAAGCGCGACCGCGGGCGATGCGGCCGGCTGTGCTGCGTGTCGCAGGATCACACCTCCACTCTACCCGCACCGGTGGCCGTAATCGCGCCGATCACCCGTAGGCCGATCGCGTCGGCAGCCGCCTTCATGGTACGGCCGGTCGTGAGAACATCATCGAGGACGACGACGGGTCGGCCGACACTTTGGCGCAGTCCGAATCCGACGGGCGACCGTTCGGACCGGGGCTTGCCGGCGTGGCGACGGGTCCACGGCGCCGGCCGGAGTGCGTCGACCACGGGCCGGCCGACCAGGGCCGCGTAGGCCTTGGCCAGCTCTCGTGCAGGATCGATTCCGTACCGCCATGCCCGCAGGGGCACGCGCGGCACCGGAACGATCGCCGCCCCCGGATCGTCGACCCTGGCCGCCATCGCTTCTGCGAGCGGTACCGCGGCGGCACGGATCGCCTCATACTTGAGCCGGCGCACGAGCACCCTGGCAGCTCCGCGATGCGCCAGCGCGACATGCACGAGCAACGATCCACCCACCACACGGTCCGCCTCGGGCTGCAGGGACGAGCGGCACCGGCCACACAGCATCCCTCGGGTCGGGAGCGAACATACCAGACACACCATGCGCTCACCCTACGGTCCGGCACTGACGAAAACGCTTTCTGCGCGAGAAAGGGTGGCACGAGGCCACTCTCTGTGGTTAGATGGGGTCATGGCGGCTGGGAACGTTCATGAAACTCGGGAACGGCAGCGTCAGCGAAGGCTGACCAGGCTTGGATTCGGCCTTGCGCCGATTGCAGCGTGGATGTGGTGGCGGATCCTCAACGGTCATCATCCGTGGCCCACCTTCCCGCACCTGCCGCCCGAAACCGTGTTCTGGCTTCCCGGCATCCTCATCATCCTGCTCATCGGGATCGCGCTGGTCGTTCCGGTGCTCGGCAACCGCCGATCGCCGCACACGACGTTCCGACCCGAGCAGATCGAGATCTCCTTCGACGATGTCAAGGGCCTCGGCAACCTGCTGATCGAAGTTCGCCACACCTTGCAGATCCTGCTGGACCACGAGCGACTCCGAACGGTCATGGGAGGCACGCCCCGGCGTGGCGTGCTCTTCGAAGGACCACCGGGAACCGGCAAGACGCACGCCGCCAAGGCGCTGGCCAAAGAAGCCGGCGTACCGTTCCTGTTCGTGTCGGCCACTGCGTTCCAGAGCATGTGGTATGGAATGACGTCGAAGCGGATCAGAGCCTTCTTCAAGGCGCTGCGGAAAGCTGCCAGGGTCGAAGGCGGAGCAATCGGTTTCATCGAGGAGATCGACGCGATCGGGCTGGCACGTCCCAATGTGTCGAAGAGCTCACCGGTGTCCCTGTCGGTGAACCGGTCCATCGCGACGGACACCGGAGGCGTCGTCAACGAACTGCTCATCCAGATGCAGAGCTTCGACGAGCCCCTGGCGCGCACCAAGATGGCGAGTCGGTTCAGGGATCGCATCAACCTCTTCCTCCCCGAGCACCTCCAGCTGCGGCCGCCGCCGAACCACTACTCGAACGTGCTGCTGATCGGAGCGACGAACCGGGTCGACTCGCTCGACCCTGCGCTGCTGAGGCCAGGACGTTTCGACCGCATCTTCCACTTCGACCTGCCCGGACGAACCGGCAGACGCGAGCTCATCGACTACTTCCTCACCCGCAAGGCTCACGTCCCGGAGATGGAACTGGAGGCATCGAGGGACGATCTCGCCGCGGCGACGCTCGGCTACACCCCGGCTTCGCTCGAGCGACTGTTCGACGAGGCGCTCCTGCTGGCACTGCGGGACGGCCGCGGCGCTCTCGACATGAGAGACCTCCACAGGGCTCGGATCGAAATCGAGCTCGGGCTCCCCGAGCCCGTCGACTACCCCGCCGAGGAACGGGCCGCCATCGCCACCCACGAGGCCGGACATGCGACGGTCGCGTATCTGGTCGGCAAGGGACGCCGCCTCGAAGTTCTCTCGATCGTCAAACGCAGGGAGGCGCTCGGGTTCCTGGCACACCGTCTCACCGAGGAGCGGCGCACCCAACGGGAGTCCGAGCTGAGGGCGCTGTTACAGATCGCGATGGGCGGCATGGTCGCCGAGGAGATCTTCTTCGGGGATTCGAGCACGGGACCTGCCGGGGACCTCGCCTCTGCAACCACGCTCGCAGCCGAGATGGTCGGCTCTCTCGGGCTCGGGGACTCGCTCGTGTCGTACCAGGCGCTCGACGCCGGTCTGCTCGGAGGGAACCTGACGGCCAGAGTTCTGAGCGACCCGCACGGCCGCGAACAGATGGACCACCTCCTCGACCAGGCAAAACAGTCGGTCACGCGGCTCTTGTCGGCAAACCTCCACATCGTCGAGGCGCTCCGCGATGCACTCATCGAACGCAACGAGCTGATCGACCAGGAGATCCTCGACGTGATCGGCTCTGCGTCCGGCGAGGTGGTCATCGACCTGCGGGAAACCCCGCTGAAGCGGTAGGGGCGTCCGGCGGCCGCGCGGTTCCCCCGGCCCCCCGTCGTGGAAAGCACTGAAGACCGATGACCGGCTCGCGAAGCGGGCCTCAGGTGCCTTCCTGCCAGGACGCCAAGTACGCGATCTGTTCCTCGGTCAGCACCTCGACCGCGCCGCCGAGATGCTCGAGTTTGATCCTCGCAACCTCCCGATCCAGCTCCTCCGGGAGCGTGTACACGCCCGGTTCGAGTCCCTCATGGTTGGCCACGAGCCACTCCGCTGCGAGCGCCTGATCGGAGAACGACATGTCCATCACGTCTGCGGGGTGCCCTTCGGCTGCGCTCAGATTGACCAGGCGTCCTTCTGCAGCGACGAGGATCCGGCGTCCGTCCGCGAGCTCGAATTCTTCGAGATTCTCACGAACCGGACGGCGCGCCACGGCCTTCTCCGCCAAGGCGCCCAGATCGATCTCGACGTCGAAGTGGCCTGCGTTGGCGAGAATCACGCCGTCCTTCATCCGGTCGAAGTGCCGGGCCCGAAAGACGTGCTTGTCGCCCGTCACGGTGATGAACAGGTCACCCAGCTCGGACGCATCGTCGGCCGTCATCACCCGGTAGCCGTCCATGGCGGCCGACAAGGCCCTGATCGGATCCGACTCGACGACGATGACCCGGCCGCCCATCCCGTCGGCCCTCGAGGCGACACCCTGGCCGCAGTCTCCGTAGCCGGCCACGACGATGTTCGACCCGGCGAGCAGGATGTTCGATGCCCGCAGGATGCCGTCCAGCGACGACTGCCCGGTCCCGTACCGGTTGTCGAACAGGTGCTTGGTCGCCGAATCGTTGACGGCCACCACCGGGAGCCGAAGCATGCCGTCGTTGGCCATCGCCCTCAGGCGGATCACCCCTGTCGTGGTCTCCTCCGTGGAGCCGATCGGCGTGACGTCGGTCCGGTCCTTGTGCAACACCGAAACCAGGTCGGCGCCGTCGTCCATCGTGATGTGCGGTTTGGTGTCGAGCACGGCATCGATATGGCGGTAGTAGCGCTCGTCGTCCTCGCCTCGGACTGCGAACACGGGGATGTCGTCCGCGACGAGTGCCGCGGCGACGTCGTCCTGCGTGGACAACGGATTGGAGGCGCACAGCACGACGTCGGCGCCGCCGTCTCGCAGCGCCATCATCAAGTTGGCGGTCTCGGCCGTCACGTGCAGGCATGCGGCGATGCGCATCCCCTCCAACGGCTTCGTTTGGCGGAACCGCTCCCTGATCGTGTCGAGGACCGGCATCCTCCGGCCCGACCAGCTAATCCTACGAGCTCCTTTCGGAGCAAGGGAAGCGTCGGCGATGTCGTAGTTCATGTCTCTCCCAACTCACGTTTGAGCACTTCGATGGCCTCGACGGGGACCGGGTCCACCGCGGCGTTTCGCGCCAGGCGCAACGAGACCATGTCCCCGATGACGCACAGACTCGCAATCCGGGCGAGCGGATGTTCACCCTGTGCCCACACTTCACCGACGAGACTCGCCCCTTCCGACAGCCGGCCCAGTGTGGGCTCGAACCGGGCGCCGACCCGGGGGGGTTCGTGCGTGTCGCGCAGCGCGACGACGCCGACGGTTCGCCGGATTGCAGACCCGAGCGTGGACCATCCGACGATCTCGTTGTGGTCGGTCTCGGGGATCGTCGTGGTGAACGCGGGCGACTTGGCGTTCTCGTTGATCTGTGTCTTCCATCGGTAGGCGGCGGCCGCGGCCGACCCGGAAGCGACGATCAATGTGATTCGGCCTGCGAGACCTTCGGCGAGATCGTCGGCGAGACGGCGTCCCGGACCGTCGAGATCGGCACCCAGCAGCTCGTCTGTGACGGTGGCTGCCTCGACGAGCCCGGTCTCCTCGACGAGCCCGGCGCTCTCGAGGATCCTCATCACCGCGCCGGTGAGGTACCCGAACGCTGCGCGCGGTTGAAGCCCGCCGGGAACCTCGACGAGAGGCCAGCCGTGATCTCGCGCGAGACGAGAGAGCGCACCCCCGCTACTGACGGCTGCGATCGCAAGACCCGCACGGTCGGCGGCTTCGACACCGGACAGCGTCTCTTCGGTGTTCCCCGAATACGAGACCGCGACCACCAGCGGCCTGAGCCGCTCGGCCCATCCCGGGATCCCGTAGCCCTTGCGCACGAAAACCGGTGCTCCGGCCGCCACGGCGCCGGCCACGTCGCCGGCGATGCCGGAGCCGCCCATCCCGCAGACCAGTGCTCCCGTTGCGGCGCGAAGCGATGGAGAGGTGAGGTCTGCCGCCCACCGGTACTGGTCCGGCAGGCTCGCCAGCATGGCCTCCATCGTGTTCATGCTTCTCGGGTCGCTTCCTCGATGAGCATCACCGGGATGCCGTCCCGCACCGGATAACGCAGTCCGCAGGCGGTGCAGACGAGACGTTGTGCCGTTTCATCCTCTCGCAGGTCTCCGTGGCACGAAGGGCACACGAGGATCTCGGCGAGTTCGTCTGGAATGAGGCCCATCAGTTTCCTTTCACGATCGATCGCACCGTAGCAACGAGATCCTCGACGGCGGTCTCGTCGCCGGCCTCGGCGTTGAGGCGCAGGACGGGCTCGGTATTCGACGGACGCAGATTGAACCATCGGTCCGGCCACTCCACCGTGAGACCGTCCATGCGGCTCTGCGTTGCGTCTTCGAAAGTGGCTGCGACCCGTTCGATGGTGTCCTGTTGGTCGTCGACATGCAGGTTGATCTCCCCGGACGCCACATAGGGTTCGAAGTCCTTTCGGATCTCGGAGAGGGGGCGCCCATCCTCGGAGAGGACCTGGAGCAGAACGAGCATCGCGAGCGTCCCGGAGTCGGCGCGGTAGTTGTCCCTGAAGTAATAGTGCCCCGAATGCTCGCCGCCGAACACCGCACCCGTGTCGGCCATGATCTGTTTGATGAATGAGTGCCCGACCCGCGTGCGAACGGGCGTCCCGCCACCGGCCCGAATCGCCTCGGCGACGGCCCGGCTGACGATCAGATTGTGCACGATCTTGGCTCCAGGTTCTCGACGCAGGAACCACGTGGCGATCAGCGCGGTGGTCGTGCTTCCCGACAACGGCTGTGAGCGCTCATCGATGAAGAACGCCCTGTCGGCGTCACCGTCGAAGGCGACCCCGAGATCCGGATGCTGTGCGCGCATCACCGCCTCGAGATCCCGCAGGTTCTCCGGCTGCAAAGGATCGGCCGGGTGGTTCGGGAACCGGCCGTCCGGTTCGAGGAACAGTGGGATGAGCTCGGCATCCAGCCTTGCGAACACACCGGGAAGGGCCACCCCCGCCATGCCGTTGCCGGCGTCTGCGGCGACCCGGAGGGAACCGATCCGCGTCGGATCGACAATGGAGAGCAGATGGTCGATGTAGCCGGGGATCGGGTCGAACGACTCGACAGACCCGCGTGTTTCGGCTGGGTCGACGCCCTGTTCTGCGAGGTCCCGAATCTCGAAGAGTCCGGACTCGGCTCCGATCGGCGCCGCACCCCGACGACAGAACTTGATCCCGTTCCACACGGGCGGATTGTGGGACGCGGTGATCATCGCTCCGGGAATGTCCCGGTCGCCCGAGATGAAGTACAGCGTGTCCGTCGCTACCTGCCCGATGTCGAGAACGTCCACCCCCTGTCCCGTCACGCCTTCGCTGAAGGCATCCGCGAGGCCGGGCGAAGATACCCGGGCGTCGCGTCCGAGAGCGACCTGCGATGAATCGGCGAAGCGGCCAAAGGCGGCGCCGATACGGCGAGCCGCGTCTTCGTCGAGATCTCCGGTGTCGGTACGGCCGCGCACGTCGTACGCCTTGAAGATGGGGTGCAGGTCGCGCATGGGAGACAGTGTAGGAGACACCGCCGCCCTCCCCACCCGTTCTCGTGACGGTTGCGTGGGACCATCCCCGTCAACCGTCACGAGAACGGGTGGGAATCGGCTCTAGAATCCCCGTGCTTTGTCTACTCCAATCTCCGTCGTCATGCCCGCCTACCAGCTGGGCTCGTCGATTCACCACAACATCCTCGAGGTCGCCTCCGTTCTCGAGGCGCTGCCGGGATCGGAGATCATCGTCGTGGATGACGGGAGCACCGATGACACGTTCGCCCAGGCAACGAAGGCTGCCGGCGAAGCCGCAGCGGTCCGGGTGCTCCGCCACGACACCAATCTGGGAAAGGGTGGCGCGCTCAGGACCGGTGGTTTGGCCGCGGAACGACCGGTCGTCGTGCTCCTCGACGGTGACCTGGACCTGCCCCCGGACCAGATCCCCGATCTCGTCGAGACGCTCTCCGAACGGGACCTCGACGTCCTGGTCGGAACGAAACGCTACGGGATGAGCGGAGGACGTTACCCGTGGAAGCGACGGCTTCTCAGCGGCGTCTTCCGCCTCGTCATCCGGATCCTGTTCCGGCTTCAGGTCAGCGAGACGCAGACGGGGCTGAAGCTGTTCCGCCGGGACGTGCTCCAAGCCGTTCTGCCGGACCTGACCGTGACCCGTTACGCGTTCGACCTCGAACTGCTCGTCCGGGCCGACAGGTACGGTGCCCGCATCGGTGAAGTACCCGTCGCCCTGCGGGTGGGGGCGTCGTCGGCGCCTCTGTCGATGTCGACCCTCTGGGAGATGGGCAGGGACACGTTCAAGATCTTCTGGTGGTCTCTCCGTTCTCGTGACGCTTCACGGGAATAATCCCACCCAACCGTCACGAGAAGGGATGTCTGTGTGGCTACTCGGCCGGAGTGTTGTCGCGCCGCTGATGCCGCAGCGCCTTCCCGAACACGAGGTCGCGGTATGAGGCGAACTTGGGGATGAGGATGAATCCGGTGGCGACGATGTTGGCGGCGTTGAGCGCGAACGGGCCGAGCTCACCGAACAGCCGCTCCGCGACCTTGACGACCACGACGGTCACCCCCCATGCCGCAAGGTTCACGACGTAGAACCAGACGGTCTCCCGGACCAAACCGCGACCGTGCTTGATCTTGAACGTCCACCGTCGGTTCAGCACGTACGACAGCGCGGTCGCCAGCACGAAGGCCCACGTCACCGACCAGAACGACGACAGGTGGACTCCCCACCGGAGAATGTTGAGGAGCGCGAAGTAGACCAGTGTGTTGAGACCACCGATCAGGCTGAGCCGGAAGAACTGACCGGCTGTCTCGCGAGTGAGGAAACTGCGCAGGTAGTCCTTCACCGTGCGACCCTCCGGCGCTGCAGAATGGCGGCCCCGGCGATGAAGATCAATGCAACGATCGTAAGCGCCATGCCGGCTTTTTCGGCCGGAGAAGACCGGAACTCGAGTACAACGTCTTCCTGCGTCGGGACGACGATCATCAGCGAGGGGGCCGCACGATACGGGCCGTCCGCTCCGATCGCCCGCCAGTCGGGGAAATACGAGACCTTGACGAGGTGAGGAACACCGACGGCGGTCGTGTGAAACGAGATACGGTCATTCTCCAGCTTGACGTTGCTGACGACACCGCCGCTCGCCTCGACGATCGAGGGGATCGCCAGATCGTCGCCGACTCGTGGCCAGTCCGCGGGACCATCGGAGACCAGCCAGCGATCCAACTCCCCCTTCCGGTCGTACCAATCCAAGGTGGCCTGGGTGAAGTCCGACCCTTCATAGACGGCCGGCACGTAGCCGGCCACGTCGACGAGCGAAGACTCCGGCAGTTCGAAGATGGCGAACGGGTCCGATTCGGTGATGAACCGCAGGTCGGGCGTGTCGAGAGCCTTCTTCTTGGCCTCATCGGTGTAGGTGACGTAGTAGCGGACGTCGTACAGCGCGAGGTGTTCCAGACCCCGCTCGAAATCGAAGCGGTGATAGTTCAGCCCGGGCACCGGACTGGAGGGCGCCGAGCTCATCTCGGCCTGGTTGAGGAAGTGGAACGACGTCGTGAGCGACGACTCGAAGAACAGGCCCTCCATCGAAGCGTCCTTCCCTTCGGTCCAGTAGGGAATCAGCATCAAGGCCATCGGCGTCCCGTACTTGTTCTGATCCTTGTTGTACTCCCACTGGACCCTGCCGCCGGGGAGTTCGTCCAGCGTGTCCATCAGCGCGAAGTACTCGGGTGCAGCCGGCTTGCCTTCATACCCGGAGAAATTCCACTGCACCCACCCGGGAATGAACGTCATCCCCGCCAACGAAGCGGCAACCATGATGAACGCTCCGGCGATCGGCAGGACGGAGCCGCCCTGCACCCGATGGGGCATGGCGAACGTTCCGGCGAATGCCAGCGCGCCGACGCCGATGGCGATCCACCCGGAGACTCCACCCAGGACGACCTTGTCCGAGACGAGGAACGGGACCACGGTCCCGGCAACGATGAGTGCCCGCACCCAGTGAACGCTGAACCGCTCCGGCAGATGACGCGCCAGCGCCTTCAATGCCACACCGAGCGCGATGCCGGCGAACACCCACACGCCGAAGAAGAAGAACGGCAGGAAGCGCCCGTTCCACAGTTTGCCCTGGATCTGGTGAAAACGCTCGGGAAGCCATTCGGGGATGTACTGAATCAGCCAGTAGTAGATGACCGGAACGATCGTCAGGGTCACGAACGGTGTTGCCCTCGCCGTCCGACGGACGGCGATGAACAGACCGACGACCGCCGGCAGGAGCAGCATCCAGATCTCTTCCGGCAGGACGTTTTTCCATCCTGAAAGCGGAACCCAGGCCATGTCCGATGAGTACCTGACCCTGGTGAGCAGCGGAATCGCCCAGAAAGCGGCCACGGAGAAACCAAGGGCCCATGTCGCGACCGTCTTCTTGGTTCCCCCCTTCCATCGCATCACCGGGAGCGAAGCGACGACCACAGCGAGCGTGGTGATGAGGTGGGTCAACGCCATGAGGCCCAAGACGAGACCGGCGAGGGGAACCTTGCGCTTTCCGTCCCGGACGATCTGGATCAGCAGGCCCAGGTACACCATCACGAGCGCGAACGACCAGGAGAACGAGAACTCGCCTGCCAGCGTGGACGGAATGTTGCCGCCGTAGATCGAGAAGCTCTCCATGAACACGAACGCCCCTCCGGCAGCTCCCGCAACCGTTGCGGTGAAGCGCGAGAACCCCATCGTTCTCACCAGGAAGTAGGTCGCCGGCGCAAGCGCGAGGAGACCGAGAATCGCGACGAGCTTGAACGCGACACCATACGGAATGAACACATCGAGGAGCACGGTGACCAAGGCAGGGAGCGGGAAGTAGAAAAAGAGGAACGGATAGCCTGCGAACCAATCGTTGCTCCAGCCGAGGATCCTGCCTTCCGGCAGCATCGCGTCACGCAGGTACGCCGGGACCGCCACGTGGGCGCCCATGTCCCCACCGGACGGCGTGTTCGGCGCCAACAGCAGCACCGGGTTCATGACGATGAAAATCGCCGCGGCGGCGAATGCGATGCCCGCGACCGCCACCCAGAGCTGAGTCGACTCGTGCCTGCGGTCCGGGTTCACGAAGGGACGGTCAGGAGCGACGTTTCCGCGCGAGGTCGAGGACTTCGGCCAAGGGAACGTGCCTGCCATCCTTGTCCCACCATTTCTCTTCACACTTGTGACATGAGTAGAAGTGAACCTCGGTGTCGTCCGGCAGCCGATGGTCGATTTCTATCACATCACGAGCTCCGCACTTCGGACAGTGCACGCCCAACCCCTTCGTCGCGGCACAGAGAGCTTACCCGAGTTTCGCAGGTTCCTCGGGCAGTTTGCCCACATAGCGTGTGCACCGCTGTCCGTTCTCGGTCCAGTAGGCGTACCAGTACGGTCCGTGTGGACATCGCGAACACGACTGCTTACCGCATCGAATCCATTGTTGCCGCAGACTGACGTTCACATCCGACCCCGGGGTGATCGCACCGACCGACTCGAGCCGCGCTCGGGCGAGGATGACAAGCCGTTGGAGTTCGTGCGTATCGAGTTCCCGGACCGCTTCGAGCAGATCTCGATCGATGCCCACCGGCGCTAGGCCACTTCGAGAGGAGCGAACAGCCGCGAGGTGCTTCGGTGGTCGGTGAGCGTCCATCCGAGCGGCGGTGACAGTCGATCCGAATGCGAAGCGCAAAGCTGATAGCCCGTGCCCGGCTCCACAACACCGAGGAGATCATCGAGCCGGACCGATCGCTCGTCGTAGTTGTAGGACATTACGGCTCCGGCAGGAGTATCACATCGAACGCACGTGGCAAGCATGCGGTAACGGTACCGGACTGTCCCCCCAGGACCAAGGATCAGGCCACAAGCGCAGCCAAACCGTTGAACCCAGGGCTCAGGGATACCCACAGGGTCACTACGAGCCCAGGGTTCAGGAGTACGTCGTGGTGGCTACTGGCCGGCCATCGGCACCGCACTCGCATAGGCGATGGCTCCGTCACGTTCCATCGTCCACGCGACACTGATCGGATAGCTGGACTCGACCACGAGCGCGGAAGCTCCGATCGGCACGGTGGGCACCGCAAGAACGCGCCCTGGGAGAACGGCAACCTTCTCGACCTCGCCCAGTGCGCCACCCGCGTCGAGGAAGCGATAGGTCACGGTCGTCGTCTCGGCGCCGGCGTTCATCACCCACAGTGTCGAGACTCCCGCCAAACCGAACCCGGGAAGCATCCATCGTGTGGCCGACACGGTCACACCGGCGGTCGCGGCGACCCGCACTCCGTCGTCGGCGATCAGCGTCGCGGCCACCGGACCGCTTGTCCGCAGCCGGAGACCGAACACTCCCTCGGCGAGGCCACTCACGTCGAGTTGCACCTGGCTGCGGCCGTCGATCGTGCCGGTCAGCAGCGCGATTTCGGCGCCGGTCGTGGAGTAGCCGTCGATCTCGTAGTCCACAGGGGTGGCACCATCGTTGGAGATCGAGAGGCGCGGCGTAAGCCCTCCGGCGTCGGCCACCGGGAAGTCCCACTGGTCCGCCTGGCCTTCGTTGGTCCACACCGCCTGGTCGTCACCTTCGGAGAGCACCATCGCCGGTGTCACGACACCTTGCTTCATGTCGACCGCAACGGAGATGCTCTCTCGCAGCGGCAGCAATTTGCCTAGATCGATCACTTTCCAGGAGCGTCCCGCGACCGTGACCGACTCGAGTTCGGGAATCGGCTCGAACCCGGCCTCGCTCGTGACCGCGACACTCGCCCTTGCGTCGTCGGAGTACGGGTTGAACAGCACCAGGCGGAGCGTCTGACCTTCGAGGGTGGAGCCGCCTGGAAGGTGCCAGATCTTCGACAACGCCGACGGGCAGACGTCTGCCGCGAGGACTCCTTCGCCGGTCTCGACGATGCCTGCGGCCGACGAACCCGAAGAGAACTCGACGACGGCAGGAGAGACCCCCTGGTTGAGCACGGCGGCAAGGGAGAGCGCAGTTGCCGCGGGCCCGATCTGAGGCTCTTCGACGGTTTTGCGAACCTTCCCTCCGACCGGAAACGTGAAACGAAGGTCGGCGTCCTCATCGGTCTGCGCTACGAAGAACGTGTCGATGGCACCGTCGGAAAACGCCCACGGACACGTCGAGTGGTTCGACGTTACCGCGACAACGGCGCGGGGAACGATCGTCGGCGACTCTTCGGCCTCCGGAGCGGGCAGCGCCCACGCCAGCACGCCGAGCGCCACCACGAGCAGAAGACTCAACATCCGCTTCATGTTTTCTTCCTCGCGAACACGGCGACAGCGAGCACGAGCAGCAGGTAGACGCCCGCCATCTCCGCCAACAGCCTCAGCGTCGGGTCGGCGGCGAAGTCGACGACGCCTCTGGACCCGTCGACCTCATTCGCCCAACCGTTCTGCGTCCAGCCGCTCCCCCAGCGCGGATGCGCGTTCTCTCTGATCACGACACGCCCGGCGGCCGGACCCCAGTAGCCCGGGGGCTGCCAGTGCCACGCTTGGCCATCGGTCGTCACCGCCCGCGGGGAAGGAACCTCACTCTCGAATACCGCATAGTCGAGTCCTGGAAGGGGACGCATGTCGAGTTGGGTTTCGAGTGCTTGATCGAAGGGCGTCGGGTCCAGCAGAACCACCCACCGCACGCCGAACTCGGCCAAGGACGCTCCAGGTCGCAATTCATCGCCGGAGCCGATCCGTTCCAATGTTGCGGCAAGAGCGGCATCACCAACGCCGGGACCGGCGAGCCAGGCTTCGGCGAGTGTCGGTACCGGCCCGCCGATCAGCCGATACGCGAACCCGGGACCCTCCCTCGCGGAACCAGGAAGATCCGCTGCGTCACCGATCAAGAGCAACCGGTCGACGCCGTGCGCTGTTGCGCGTGCACTCGTGAACTCGAGCTGGGCTCCGAACTGGTCCGGGCCCAGACCGGCCCTGCCACCGGGAATCAGAAGAAGGGCACCGGCAGCGATCGCCACACCGCCCACCGCTCCGACCAGAACGAGGATCCTGCGCAATAGCCTCGAAGTCGAGAGCCGCCCACTGAGATCGACTGCCGCCCCCGCGAGAAGTGCCGTGCCCAACGAAGCCGTGACCAGACCGGCGACCGCCACCTCGTGGCCGGCTCCCAGTCCTGCAGTCCTGGCCGCTGCGATGCCCATCGCCACGAGCACCGCTCCCCAGCCGGCGATTGCCGATATCTCCTTGTCTCCAAACCCGATCACCAGCAGAGCCGTGACCGCCAGCAGCCCGAGTGTCCACAAGCTCGGGTTCCAGAACAGCGAAGGTCCCGAAAGCAGCGACTCCGGCGTGGCCGTGTAGAACCATGGGAACAGCAGCGGCACGGCCAGTACCGCACCGACGATACCCCGTAGGACCGATCCCCAGCCGCCTCTCAGCAACGATCCGAGGATGAGGGCGCTCACCGGCAGAATGAGCGCCACCGGCGAGAAGACGGCCAGAGCGCCTGTCGCCAATGCGAGCGTGCCGACGTTGGCAAGCCTGTTCCGCCACCCTTGCGGCCATGGACGAATTGCGACGGCGATTGCCCACGGCGAGACACCCAAGGCAAGCAGGCCAGGCCATGCATTCGCTCCTTCCAACGCTCTCGCTGCAGGGCCGCCGATCAGTGCAAGCGCACCGATCACTCTCCCCCACTGCCCGATGCCCAACCGTCCGAGCATTCTTCCCGCTCCCCACAGCCCGGCGACGAGCGCCCCCGCGGTCATCACCGCGGAAGCCAGGCCGGCCTTCGAGGCCAGCACGAGTTGCACGAGCGAAGCCGCACCGACGACGGGCGGCATCGGGGCGGCACTTCCGAGACCTGCCGGATTCCATCCGCCGGCGAAGGAGCGCAGGGTCGCCCATGCCGACTCCGGCAACGGCAATGAGAAACCGGCCACGGGAAGCCCCCTCTCCCAAATGGATCGGGTGGCG